>NZ_JBWKMK010000031.1:0-4960 GCF_056431365.1 Acinetobacter seohaensis | reverse complement strand
ACGCCCAAATCCTCTACTTGCGCTCCTTTCAATCTGTTTCTCTTTCATTTGCTGGCTAATTTGCTGTTCACTTCTCTTAATTTGCTGTTCAGATTGTTTAATTGCTGATTTTGACTGGCTAATTCCTCGTTCTGACTTCTCAATACTTGATTCTGAATGTTCAAGGTTTCGATCTGCTCGCTCTGACTTTGATTTATAGCGTTTAGCTCTTTCAATTGCTTCTCTAACGAGTTCAATAAGTCTTTGTAGCGATTCATAAAGTCGTTTGGCATTGTCTTGTTCCGCTTGATTAGAATTACTCTGTTTTACGTCCTGCTTTACTTCTTTTGAGGTAGTTAAGCTTTCAAATAAACTTCCGCTCTCCTTTAAAAGCTCCTTTCCATCATTTGACTGGTTAAATGGATTTTCAAAAGGAGTTTTGAAGGTAGATTCTATTTTTCTAATTTCAGTACCATTTGATTGGCTGTATTCTCGTAAGCGTCCGCTTTTTTGCTGTTCTTCGCCATGATGTACAAAGTTTTCTTGTCTTCGCTCTCTTGTAGTCTCACCCTCCGCAAAATCTGTTTCTCTAGCGGTGTCTGCTCTACTTTCAGATTGATTTCGGCTAATTCCTGCTGCTTGTTCTGAATTTGCTTCGCTAACCACCAATTTACGCCAAGAAAGATCAGAAACACTGTAATCAACACGCCCAGCACTGCTCCCGTCAGAATATTCAAACGCAAAACGTTTCTGATTTTCGGCTGTTGATCTTGGATGGTCTGAAGGTTTGACCTTAAAATTTTCTCTGTTTCCTTGCTGCTTGCTCTCAGTAAGGCGTTGTAACTTTCCAAGTGCTGTTTCGTAACGCTCTCGGCTTGTTCTTTGATAATCCTGTCCTGCTCGGCGGTGTTCTTCTGCAAATTGTTTATCAAATTGTCGATTTTCATAAATTACGCCTTCTAAACGAATATTCCGCTTGCCGTCAGGATTCTTAATACTGATTGATCTATCTGTTTCTCTAGCAATCTCAAAGCCTGCACCCTTTAGGGTTTCAACTACATCTTGCCTATTTTGGATATTGCCATTGCTAATTTGCTCAGCAATTGCGGTCCCGATTTGCTCTTTAATTTCTTTGACGCTTTGAGGTAGGTTTTGGCTATTCAAACTCTTAATAGCTAGGGCTTTCTCAGGTGCATGAGGATCTGTTAAACCATGCTCGAAATTGATAACTTGCTTCCAGTTTTCTACAAGTGGGCGATCAGCTTGATCAAAATAAGGCTGTAATCTCTTTCCTGTACGTAATTCCACATTTGGAATTACGAAATTAAGTTCTAAACGCCCTTTATCAGTGTGTTCTATCCAAGTAATGTCGTATTGATCGCGCTCTAAACCTGCAAGCAATGTTTCTTCAAAGCTCTGCATAATGGCTTCTTTTTGCTGTTCTTCGAGGTTTGATTCCTCAAATGAAAGCACCCCAACCGTATAACGATTTTGGAAGTCCAGGTTATCTGCTAATCGTTGAGTTAATTCAGGATCTCCACTCAGTAAAACCGCACCTGGTCTATCTCGATCTTTGCCAAGCAGGTAGTCAATTGTTGCACCTGCACTACCTCCCCCTTTATTTCCCAAGAATTTAACGATCATAGGCAGCTAAGATTCCTTGTAGTTGTTCTCGGATTATTGCCAACTCCGCAAAAGCTCTAATTTTTTCTAAATCAGATTCAACAGTATTTACTTGTCTAGCAATCTGATTGAGATTTCCCCCAATGCGTCCTAATGCCGCTAAGAGTTGAGGATCTGCCGCTTTATAGTTTCTTTTTTTATTCGGTTTCTCATCTAGACAGGTATTTCGAATCCAAGTTGCAAGTTCTCCACCTTCCATACGTTCCAGTAAGGCGTGATGTTCACCTTCTGTTAAACGGACTTTGATTTCCTTATTACGTTTTATAAGCGTTTTTTCTTTCATAACAACTCATCAAATACTTGGTGCTTTTGGGTTTTGGGGTCGGCTTTTTTCCGTAAGAATTTTGGCTATGTTTCATGGCCATAAATCTTGCGGAAATAAAGTCGAAAAGAGGGTCAAGGGATTCTTCCCTTGCAAGGCACAAAAGGTAATCTAGCGAAAACTTTAGTTTTTGTCTAGAGTACCCTTTGTGTGTCCTTGCCCAAAATTAAAATTCAATAAAGTAATACCAATAAATTAAAATTACTTGATATTAGGGCTGTAATAAAATAATTATGTAAGAAGATCAATTAGGATTTAAATTGGAGTACTACTAATGACAATGAAAGATGGTGTTAAAGAAGTTGCAAACGCAACACTTGATGTTAAAGATGAAATTTGCACACGCATGATTGATGCTGGAGTAGATCCAAGAGAAGCACTAAAGGCATCATCAGTTGTAACTAAAACTCAAATTGAAAATATTATTGATAAAGTTCTAGGTAATAAGAATGCATCAAATTTCACACATAACCTATCTGAGATAGGAAAAAAAAATAAACCATTAAACTAGAGAAAATCAGATATCAGCTAAAAGAAGCTGATATCTGATTTAGGCTTGCACTGTTACACTTTAAAGTTGTCTTTTAAATGAGATATATAAAATATTTAAATCAAGAATCCGCTATAAAATTTTTAGAATCTGCAACTTTAAAATTTAGTCTTCTTACTGAGTTCAATGACCCTTTTGAAGGAAATCTCCTTATTTGTAGTAAATCTAATTTAGTAAAAGATAACTTAGAGTTAGAAATAGACTTATTTAATCATTCCAAAATTTTTAGTAAATATGAAATCAGTGAGTCTGAAGATATTACTAACTATAATTTTTGGGATGAAGAGGAGTTATTAAATGAGCTCTGTAATGGAACTGACGCCATAGCATGTTTATGTTTAAGTCGTTCGGCTAAAGGTACTGCTGACAATATGTTAATGTGGGCTCACTATGCTAGAGATCACAAAGGAATTGCTATAGCATTTAATCCAAATCATCCTTATTTTACTCATGTTGATGAGGTTAACTATTCTGATCGTAAAATGATCCTGGATGCCAGGATACTTGTCGAACATAGCAAAAGCTTCCCTATCAATACTTTTTTTCCAAAAGATAAATGCTGGCAGTACGAAGATGAAGTTCGTTTGTCTAAATGGCGACGAGATTTAATTGAAACTGTAAAAGCTGATAGTGTAGTTTTTACAGACAATATTCCTTTAGATTCGATTCAGGAAATATTTATTGGATGTAATGCTACAGAATCGACAAGACACCTAGTTTCTAACTTTTGTAAAAAGCACTCTATACCAGTAATTTCTTTCAAAAAGAAATTAACCTCTTATGGACTAATTTTTGATGGAAATATCGTAGATAAAGATAATTTAAGTGCTAAAGAGCATTTTGAAAAATATGCAAACTATATGTTACGTTACTAACCATCGACTTATCGTCATACGGCTCACATTAAGTTCCTTAGTTATAAACTGAATTGAAAAACCTGCTGATTTCAATTCTTTTGCCCTTATTCTCATTTCTTCATATTTTTTTGAACGAGCTTTTCCACCATTTGAAGAATTACTTTTTTTACCACCTAACGCCCCTTTTCGAGTTTGCCGATCTATAAACTCTTGATAGCAATAAGCGTCTTTCTTCCAACAGTAAGTCGCAATACTTTTTGCTGTAGCCTTAATTTCTGAATACGGTAAGGCTTCTAAAAACGTGTCATTTACGCTTAAACACTGTTTAGTAACTTCCTCTAGCCAAGCACTATAAATACCACCTCGATGCGCTCTAACAGCCGTATATGCCCATTTACGCACGGTATCGAACAGTGTGCAGTTGCGTCCAAGCCCTGAAACCTCTTGTTTCTTGCTTAGTTTCTTAGGTAAATCGACAAAATCAGCTAAATAATCGAGCGTATAAGCTTGTTCACTCCAAAAAGTGACACGCCAATCTTTATGAAATGGATTCTTCGTAATGAGATGACTGTAGCCAACGTCTGCTCCAAGTTTATTGGCAAGTCCTGCCTGAACCTTTGAGGCATAGGCTATTGCTTTTTGACTCGCTAATTCACTGGTACACAGTGGAATTTCTAATTTATAGCAAATATGAGCATGACCATTTTTTAAGGTCTGCGCTGTCCAATAGGGCATTGGCAAATTTTCATCATGCCATGCCATGACAGCATCTGAACGATCTATATCAAAAAAGAAGTAATGAAGCATACAAGGTTGATTACCCTGTATGTATTGCATGTTAATTGCCGTTTTTTTCGGTCTTATTTGTAAGCCATACAATAAATCATCTGCACAGTATGGTTTATGAGCAAGATTTTCAAAAAAATCGCTTAATTGAGCGTTATTCACCTTTTGCAACGTCCTTTATGTTGCAAATGCTCAAAACATCAGTAAAATACAAGTATCGAATTTGCGTTTACTGATGCTTTAAGTATTTGTTAAACAATGAGAAAAAAGTAGGTTTGCCGACCTGCTTTTTTTTCGCCTGAAAGAAAATCTAACACAACTTTAATAGTTTTAAAAGTTATTGATTTTCTTAATTTTATAGCCGTTTTTTTTGCCAATATACGGCATATAATCTAATTAAATATTTCTCGAAGTATGCAAGATTCTTAAAATAAAAACTCGCTTGGCTTCCTCATCAATTTGAATAATTGCACGGTATGGACTGTCAGAAATAAGCATTTCTCTTGTTCCTAAATTGCCCTTCTTTTTAGTTCGATTTGGTGAGAAATACAGGGTTTCTAGCTGTTCAGTAATTTTTAAATACATCCCTTCTGCTAGTTTTTCGCCCCATGTCTCTATGCCATACGCCAAAATTTCAATTAAATCCTGTTCTGCTTGTGGCAAGTAAGAAACTTCATAGGTCATCTTTTACGGCTCGCTACCAAGTCTCGTGCCTTTTGCATTGCAGTCGCATGTACTGACTTCATTTCTTTCGTATCAGATGGATGCGATTTCAAAGTATTT
>NZ_JBWKMK010000030.1:0-1611 GCF_056431365.1 Acinetobacter seohaensis | reverse complement strand
ACGCTTTGGGGGCGAGTTGAGAAGTTGAGAGCATTTGTTTTTAGGGGAATTAGGCAGATGGGTTTTAATATACCTAATACTCTGCTTAGGCTATTTTTTTATGCTTTTAATCTTCTATAAATCGTTATTTAATTGAATGGTAATAATTTTTGAATCTTTGAAATGACTAGAAGCAGATTTTTTAAAAAAACGTACCATTCTAATTATCGAGGTAAAGTATCTGTTGAGGATGCTGTTAAACATCAAACATATCTTGATGATATGAGAAAAGATGCTGTTTTTTATTGTGTAGATCATATCGAAAGTTCAATGATCCCACATAGTATGCTTCATAAAATAATTCAAAAGTTAAAAACTAAGCAAAATGATAGTTTAACTTTGCCAGAGAAAGCCTATTTAGTTCGTCAAAACCTTAATGCTTTACATAGTCTAGTTGAAGGTAAAATTTCTTTTAATCAATATAAGAAAGAAGTTGTTAATGACAGAATAAAGCATCAAGAACACTTAGAAGCAGAAAGATTACGCTTGGAAAAATTAAGAGAATTAGAACTAATTCAGTTAAAGAAACAACAAGAAAAATTAGCTCAGGAAAGAAAAGTTAGAGAACAAGCTGAACGTGAACGTAGGAAAAAATTAGAATCTGACCCTAAATATATAGGGAGGCAAAAAGAAAAAAATCTAATAAAAAAATATGATATTTACTTCTATGACATAGCTGATAGGCATAGATCCAAGTTAATTAATATATTGAAATTATTAGATAATAATCAGAGATTATCTGAACAAGATGCTATTTGGTTAAATTCGGAAGGACGACAATTTTTTACAGATGAACTTAAGATAAAATTTCATCGTGTGGAAGCTGATTTTTATCTTAATGAATATAAGACAACCAAATTACATTGGCATGCTATTAATGCCTCTAGTCAATTAAGAAAAGCTAAAGCAAGTAAAGAGGCTGAAAAGTTTTTAGAAAATACTGAAATCTCACTAAATAAAAATAAAAAATTATTGTCAGCTTATTTCACTACATTGGGAGGAGTTAAGAGAGATATTAGAAAAGTCGATACAGCAATAGAATGTGGCGTAAAAGCTCATGAAAATAATTCTCAGGACTACAGACCATGTACTTTATTGGGAGCTATATATATGGAAAACCATGAATATACTCTTGGACATGATTGGTATAGCAAAGCACGTGACCGAGGTGCGCCAGAGNAACTTCTAGTTTCCAAAAATCCCAATTTAAGTATTGGGATTTTTATTATAAAACGTCACTTTTTACGCTGATTTAAGGTTTGTTGTCCTAAATCCTTCCAAATTTGCCATTTCATATCATTTTGGTCGATTTCAGCAGTTTTTAGAAGAACGCCAAGTAATTCGGCTGGGTCACGCTGATCTAGGTTAGCTATTTCAAATAGTGCGCCTAATTGAATGAGATGACGTGTACGAGCTTTACGTTCAGCTTCCTTTTCGGCATTCAATAATTTTCTAACTGCAACTTTTTGCTTATTTGCTCGATCTATGGCTTTTTCAGCTTTGATCAAGGCATTGATCTTTTTCTCTTGGTCGGGTGTTCTGTACTGAATTTTGGCTAATTCAAGTAAAAGT